>CP132908.1:0-20711 GCA_031446125.1 Arsenophonus sp.
GTTAAATTAATTAATAAAAAAAAAAAAAAAAAAAAAAAAAAAAAAAAAAAACATAAATAAATCATAAAGATACATTATTTTTATTAAAAAATATTTCATTTAAAATAATATTAATTTTTACCCCCCTTAAGTTTAAATAAGTTAAATAAGTTTAAATAAGTTTATAAACAAAAGAATACCTGTGGATAATTGTTTTTATTTTCAAAAATATAATTAAATAATTTTATATTTGAAACAAAGTATACTGAAAATAAAAATTACAATTCATATGTAAAATAAACGATCTAAAAAAATTAAAATTATTGCTAATAATAATTACTTAATAAAATCTTTTTTTATTGAATAATGTTCATAAAAAAAGAAGAGTAAAAATACAAATATCTCTATTACATAAAAAATTGTATTCATAAATAAAATTATTAAAAATTTTAGAAAACGAAAAAGAATTATTAAGAAATTAATTAACTATTATTTTTTTAAAAACAAAAATTAAAAAAACATGAAGAAAGTTTAAAATTTCTTCATGCATCAAAAATAATGATTAAATATATACTAATTTTTAACTAAAAAATAAAAAATTCCTATCAAAGAAATATTGTAATTTTAAAAATTATGCGTTAAAATTTCAACTGAGTTAATTTTTTTTTGTAAAAAATAAAATTTAATTAATTGTAAAAAACTTTAATTTTAAAAATTAATAAATATACATATTGCAAAAAAATACTCATAAAAAATTACTAAAAAAGAAAAATTTTATTTTTAAAATCACTTGATTTTTAAAATAAACCAATGATATAAAACAATATTTATTTTAAGTGATTATTTATCTTGATAAATTTATCAGTCAATTATATAAGAAAATTTATTATTTTTTAACTGATGTATCAAAAGAAGCACATAAAAGATATAAAACATTTTTATTTACTATACAATTACATTTAAAAATATTGATTATATTTAAAATTTAAAATTTAATATATTAATCATAAAACCAATATTAAAAAAACAAAAAAAGAAAAAAAATGCTAATTTAAAAAAAACAATCAAAAAATATAAAAATAATCTTCTATACTAACATAAGTATTAAATTGTGCATAAAATTCAATCATAAAAAGGAAAATAATATGAATGAAATAAAAAAACAATTAACAAAAGAAGCAGAATACAAAATTATCTCAAAACATTTAAGCAGCATAACAACATTAAGAAAATTCGCTCTAACAAAAAACTTTGATTGGCTTCAAGAAGTTAAAGATAAACTTGAATCAATAATTGAAGAAAACAAAGATGCTTATGAAAAAGCAAAAAAAGAAGCTGAAAAAAAAGAAAAAAAACGTCTTGATTTAATCAAACTAATTGAAGAAAATGGTTTTAACCTTCATTCTTTACTAGAACCTGTTATCACCAAAACAATTAAAAAAAAGAAAAAAAACAATATTAATACACGTAAACCAAAGTATAAATTTTTAGATGAAAATGGTCATATTCAAACTTGGTCAGGAAATGGAAAACCACCAACAAGATTACAAAAATTATTAAATAATGGAAATTCACTTGATAAATTTTTAATAAAAAATTATTAATTCAAAAAAAATTATTTAATATAATTAATAAAAATATTATAAAAAAAATTAATTTTATTACGAATTTATATTATTTAATAATTCCATATCACTTTTAATATATTAAAAAATTTTAATAAATATTCAGTAAAAAATAATTTCTTTTTATAATTATTTATAATATAAAAATACAGAAAAAATAAAAAAGTAGACATAAATATATTTTTAAATAAAAAATTATATAAATACAATTAAATTTGATTTTTTAATAAACAAAAATTTTACACGTTTAATGATTTTATTTTTATTTTGTTAGAATAAATTTAATTATTAAAAATTTTATTACCCAATAGCATAAAAACAATCTATAATATTAAATTCTTATAAATAAAAAATATTCAAAAATTAATTTTTCATAAATATATTATTGAATATAAAAATCTTATTTGAATATAAAAATCTTATTTAAGATACGCAAATAAAAAAAACAAAATATATTAATGAAATATATTTAAAATTAAGAAAAAATTTACAATAATTTTAAAAAATATCTTATAATTTTAAATGAAATACTTTAAATAATGGCAGATCAAAATGAAAAAGTTTATTGAAAAAATGATTTATATATCAAGATGGTTATTATTTCCTGTTTACATTGGTCTGTCATTTGGATTTATTTTGCTTACTTTAAAATTTTTTCAACAAATAATATCAGTTATTCCAGAACTTTTTACCATTTCTGAATCAGGATTAATATTAATAGTGTTATCTTTAATTGACATTGCATTATTCGGTGGTCTTTTAGTTATGGTTATGTTTTCAGGTTATGAAAACTTTATTTTAAAAATGACTGTTGATGATACAAATCAAAAATTAAGTTGGATGGGAAAAATGGATGTTAATTCTATTAAAAATAAAGTTGCTTCATCTATTGTTGCTATATCTTCAGTGCATCTTTTGCGGCTTTTTATGGAAGCAGAAAAAGTCGATGACAATAAAATTATGTGGTGTGTTATTATCCATTTGTCATTTGTAATTTCTGCATTTGGTATGACTTACATTGATCGAATGAGCAAAAATAAAAAAACTTAAACTCTAAAAAATATTTAATTCATACAAAAATTAATTCACTTTTTTATAATTTTAAAAAAAATATATACCGATTATAATATTATATAAAAACAATCTTTACTATTTCATATAAGATTACCAGTATTTTTGATCAAAAAATCACATTTTTAATAATTTTTAAAATAATAACATTACACACATTAATACAATTAATAGAGTTATTAACTGAATCGGTGATTATGCCTGTGGAAAACAACAGATTACAATAACTGTAACGTTTGATAAATATAACTCTTCATAAATTGGTTGATATTTATACAAAAATATTTTAAATAATAAAAATTTTAAATAATTGATTTTTATCATAGAATATGAAAAATAATAGTTTCAAAATAGCATATAGATTTTATTGTTTTTTTTAAAAAACCACGAATTAAAATTAATCTATTATATTATTTATACTCATACAAATAAGTTCATTATAAAAATAATTTTATTTTAAAGTTTTTAAATCAATTTTTTTGTTTTTTATTTATTTTTGATATTATAAAATAATACATCTTATTTTATATTTTTTCTAAAAAATATAAATATTATAAATTGTTTACTTATTTATTTTTTTATGTTAAATCATTAATAAGAAAACTAAAATTATTCAATAATTTAAATAAAATTTATCATAAATAAAATATTTATAATTGATTATATTAAAATTAAAAAAAACATAAATATTATTTACATACATCATAAAAAATATTTAATCAATTTTTTTTAAAAACAAAAAAAAGATCATATTTGTTTATAAAAATTATATATCAAAAAATAATCATATAAATAATTAATCTATTAGATATTTTTAGAAATTTATTTCAAAACACATTAGTATTTATTAAATTTAACAAATTATAAAAAAATTTTTATGAAAATTACTACTATTTCTGATTTAAAAAAATGGAAACAAAAAAAACAAAAATTTGCTGCAATTACAGCTTATGATTCTACATTTGCTAAACTATTTTATGAACAAGGTATTCACGTAATTTTAGTAGGTGATTCTTTAGGAATGACAATTCAAGGTCACAATTCTACATTACCAGTTACGATAAAAGATATGATTTATCATACATCTTGTGTAAGACGTGGTGCACCATCTTGTTTATTGTTATCTGATCTCCCATTTATGAGTTATGCCACAGAAGCAGAAACATTTAATAATTCAGCTGAATTAATGCGAGTTGGTGCTAATATGGTAAAACTGGAAGGTGGTGATTTATGGGTGATTAATACTGTAAAAAAATTAACTCAAAGATCAATACCAGTATGTAGTCATCTT
This sequence comes from Arsenophonus sp., assembly GCA_031446125.1. Taxonomy (GTDB): domain Bacteria; phylum Pseudomonadota; class Gammaproteobacteria; order Enterobacterales; family Enterobacteriaceae; genus Arsenophonus. Next base: position 3,967 of record CP132908.1, read on the forward strand.
GGTTTAACACCACAGTCTATTAATATTTTTGGTGGCTATAAAATTCAAGGACGAGATAAAACTTCATCAGAAAAATTGTTAAATAGTGCACTATCATTAGAATCTGCCGGATCACAGTTATTAGTATTGGAATGTGTATCTGTCGATTTAGCAAAACGTATTACTAATGCACTTACTATCCCAGTTATTGGAATTGGAGCCGGAAATGTAACAGATGGTCAAATTTTAGTAATGCAAGATGTATTAGGAGTTACAGGTGAGAAAACACCTTCTTTTGCTAAAAATTTTTTGACTAAAGGTGCAAATATTCAAAATGCAATTCGTCAATATGTTGATGATGTGGAATCTTCTCATTTTCCTTCTTCTGAACATACTTTTTATTAAGTAATATGGAATATCAAATAGGATGTTTATTGTAAAATCATTATTAGTATTACGTAAAAAAATAAAAAAATACCATCAACAAGAGAAAACTATTGCTTTTATACCTACTATGGGGAATTTGCACAAAGGTCATATGGAACTAATACATGTTGGAAGTCTAAAAGCTGATATTATTGTTGTAAGTATATTTATTAATTCTATTCAATTTGATAACAAAGAAGATCTCAAAAAATATCCAAGAACTATTTACGAAGATTTTCAAAAATTAAAAAAACATAAAGTACATATAGTTTTTGTACCTAATGAATCTTCAATCTATCGTAATAAAATTGAAACACAAACAATAGTTGATGTACCTTACTACTCTTCTATTTTAGAAGGTGAAACTCGTCCTGGGCATTTTCGTGGTGTAGCTACTATTATTTGCAAATTTTTTAATTTAATACAACCACATATAGCGTGTTTTGGTGAAAAAGATTTCCAACAACTATTACTTATTCGTCAACTGGTTTTGGATATGAATTATGATATCAAAATTATTAGTATACCTACAGTTCGTGATAATGACGGTTTAGCATTAAGTTCACGTAATAATCACTTAACATATGAAGAACGTCAACGAGCAAGAAATATTTACAAAATTTTAAAAAAAATAAAAACACAATTATTATTTGGTAATCCTAAACTAACTAATTTAATAAAAACAGCAAAAAAAGAATTTTTAGAATCTGGGATACAACCAGATATATTAGCTATACGTGATGCGTATACTTTGAAACCAATAAAGTTTAATAGCAAAAAAGCAGTTTTGTTATTCTCTGGATGGTTAGGTAAAACTAAATTAATTGATAATATGCAAGTAAATCTTCTTGAAAAGAAAGATGATATTTTATAATTTTGATCTTTTTAAGAAAAAGACAACGAAGTTCTTATAATTGACTTTTATAAAAAAATACTTTATAATGATTAAAAATTAATAATGAAAATTACTGTTCTAGGTTGTGGTGCATTAGGACAATTATGGCTTAATGCATTATTTAATAAAAAACATGATGTTCAAGGATGGTTACGTGATTCAAAAACTTCATGTAACGTTAGTATTTGTACTACTACTAACAAATTATACAAGTTTCAATTACCTGCAAACGATATTATACATCTAAAAAATAGTAAATTATTGCTAGTGACATTGAAAGCATGGCAAATATCTAATGCGATACGTATATTACTTCCTAAACTTAGATCTGATTGTTATATATTATTGCTTCATAATGGATTAGGTGTAAAAGAAGAATTACCTTATATAAAGCAACCATTATTAATCGGTACAACAACTCATGCTGCAACTTTTCAAAATAAAAAAGTACTTCACATTTATAATGGAAATACTCATATTGGACCAGTAAATATAAAAGCGAAATCTAATACTATAATAAATGCAATATTAGATAATGCATTACCAAAAGTAATATGGCATGATAATATAATGATTTCTAGTTGGATCAAACTAGCAGCTAATTGTGTAATTAACCCACTAAGCGTACTTTATCAATGTTGTAATGGTAAATTAATACAATACTCCAATCATATTGAACATATTTGTCGTGAAATTGCTATTATAATGAATTTAAAAGGTTACCAAACTAACTACAAAAGTTTACAATTATATGTAGAACAAATTATTAACAATACTAAAAATAATATTTCTTCAATGCTTCAAGATATACGTGCTCAACGTCGAACAGAAATTGATTATATTAATGGTTATATAATTAGATGTGCAAAAACTTATAACATAGATTTAAAAGAAAATTGCCGACTATTTGATATGATCAAAAATAAAGAAAATATTGCAAATCTAAAACAAAAATAACGGTTTTTGTGTAAAAATTAAAATTTTATATTTAAAAATAAAAAATAAATAAAAATGTTCTTCTAATTTTTTGTACAGAGATTTCTTTTTCTTATTTTTTCAAAACTACTAATTTTTCTAATAAATATAATTAATAAAAATTTGAAATTATAAAAATAAAGAAAAAGTATTAAATATTTTTATTATATTACTTTAATATATAAAAAATAAATTTTGATAGTTAACAAAATTTTTAATATAAAAATTAAATAAAAAATAATATTTTATGATGATTTATTATTAAAAATATAATGATGAAAATTCAATTTATTTCTAAAATATTTTATTTTTTGTTAAAAATTAAATATATAATTATTTTGTTGTTATTTTTATATATTAATGAAAATATTAATATATATTTCATTTCAAAAAGATATAATTTTAACTTTCTATAAATAAAAATATATATTTTATATAAAATAATATCGTATCATAACAATTATTTATAAATATTTTCTTTTTTATAAAAAACTATTCTTTTAATTTTTAAAAAATAATCTAAAATTATAAAGATTTTCTATATTTTAATTATGTTCTTAAAATAACTATTTTAATAATAGAATTTAGTTATTTTAAACTAATAAATTTTTTTTGTATTTCAAGAAAAAATTATAAAAAATATATTTAACATTTAATATTGATATTAAAAGTATTTTTTTAAAAATAATCATTAATAATTATAAATTTATGCATAAATAAATTTTTTAAAAGCATTTATAATATATGAAATATAACATTTTACTTTTTAATGATTACTTTATTTACATCATCTTAATTTTAATAAATAAAATACAAATAAAAATATGATTTATTCCTAAAATACATAATAATTTTACACATAAAAATATTCTATTAGTAAAATATTACTTAATATATATTTATTATATTAATATTATTAAAGAAAATCTTTTAATTACTGTATTTAATTAATATTAATATTTTATTAAACTCTATAATAAATATGTATTTTAAAAAAAAGAAAAAATTGAAAATTTTAATGTCAAAAACAGATATTTTAACGGATATTAAAAATTATGAAAACAATTTTAATAACTGGCTCAAATGGTTTAATCGGCCAAGAATTATGCAAAAAAATTAATAACTCTTACATTATAAAAAAAATAGATAAAAAATCTCCTGTAGGAGCTTACATCTACGGTGATATTCTTGTTCCAGAAATATTAAAGGAATCTATAAAAAATTGTGATGGAATAGTACATTTAGCAGCATTTTCTCGAGTTATTTTTGGAGAAAAAAATCCCAAACTTTGTTGGGAAACAAATGTAAATGGAACATATAATATACTTAATTTAGCATATCAATCAGAAAAAAAACCTTGGGTATTATATGCAAGTAGTCGAGAAGTTTATGGACAACAAAAAAAATTTCCAGTTAAAGAATCTGCTACATTAAAACCATTAAATATTTACGCTAATTCAAAATTATTAGCAGAAAAATTAGTTGAAAAATATAAAAAAAAGGGATTACAAACAGCTATTTTACGGTTTTCTAATGTATATGGAAGAATTAACGATCATCCTGATCGTGTTATTCCAGCTTTTTGTTTATCTGCAGTTCATGGAACTCCTATTCATATAGAAGGTAAAACTAATATTTTTGATTTTACACATATTACTGATGTTGTAGAAGCAATATCAAAGGTTATGATTTTTTTAGAAAAAAGAAAAAAAATACCTATTATGCATATTACATCTGGAATCCCTGTCTCTCTAAAAAATTTAGCAGAATTAATTAAAAAATATTCTACACATAAAATAAAAATTATTATTGACCCACCAAGATCTTTTGATGTTTCAAAATTTTATGGTGATAATAGATTAATAAAAAAAGTTTTAGACTGGTCTCCTAAAATAAATCTACAAACAGGTATTAAATTATTAATAAAAGATTTTATGGAACAATCAAAAAATAATAAAAATAATAATAAATAAAATGAAAATACTAAAAATAATTCATGGATATCCTCCTTATTACAATGCTGGTTCTGAAGTTTATAGTCAAATATTATGTCATGGTTTAGCTAAAAAACATGAAGTACATGTTCTTACTAGAGAAGAAAACATATTTGCAAAAGATTTTTCTTGGAAAAAAACACACGATATACATCAACCTTCAATTATATTACACAAAATTAACATACCACTTGAAAAATACCGATATCGTTATCAACATCCAGAATTAGATAAGGGAGTGGAATTATTAATTGAAAATATAAAACCTGAAATAGTACATATTGGACATCTTAATCACCTTTCTACTTCATTAGTTACAATAATAGCAAAAAAAAATATTCCTATTGTTTATACATTACATGATTATTGGTTAATGTGTCCACGTGGACAATTTATACAACGTAACCCTATTGCTTATTTGCCATTATGGTCACTTTGTAATGGGCAAGAAAACAAAAAATGTGCACAATATTGTTATTCTGGTTATTTTTCAGGAAATAAAAATGAAAAACGCATCGATACTATTTATTGGACTAATTGGATAAAACGTCGTATGTACCATATACGTCAAATAACAAGAAAAATACAATGTTTTATTTCTCCTTCTTTATATCTATATCATAGATATATTAATGATTTTGGGTTACCAAAATATAAAATAATTTATTTAGATTATGGTTTTGATTTACATAGGTTAAGTGGACGTAAACGTGTCAAAAAAGAACCATTTACTTTTGGATATATAGGAAGACATACTCCAGAAAAAGGAATTCAATTATTAATTCAAGCATTTTCTAGATTAAAAGAAAATTGTCAATTACGAATTTGGGGGAAACCCAGACCACAAAATACAGATGGATTACAAGCAATTGCTAATCAATTACCTATAGAAATTAAATCACGTATTGAGTGGTATTCAGAATATAAGAATGAAAACATTATTCATGAAGTATTCAATCATGTAGATTGTATTGTCGTGCCTTCAATATGGGTAGAAAATTCACCTTTAGTAATTCATGAAGCACTGCAAGCTAGAATCCCTGTAATTACCGCCAATATAGGAGGAATGGCTGAATATATTCATCATGAAATTAACGGATTATTATTTGAACATCGTAATGAAAAAAGTTTATTTCAACAAATGCAACGTTTAGTAAAAAATCCATTTTTAGCAAAAAAATTAGGCCTACGCGGTTACATACAATCTTCTGATGGTAATGTACCTAGTCAAAAAAATCATATTATAGAAATTGAAAAAATTTATAAATCATTAATTAAAAATTCAATTAAGGAAATAAAAAAATGAAACCTGGTCCATGGCGTATCACTTTCGATACAAATCCTGATGATTGTAACTTAAAATGCATCATGTGTGAAGACCATTCACCTTATAGTTCTACTCAAAAAAATAGAATTAGAGCAGGACTACCTAAAAGAAGAATGGATATTAATTTAATTAAAAAAATTTTAGATTATTCTAAAGACACACCATTAAAAGAAATTATCCCTTCAACTATGGGAGAACCATTAATTTATGAACATTTTGATGAAATTATCTCACTATGTCATAAATATCAAATAAAACTTAATTTGACTACTAATGGAACTTTTCCACGTAAAGGTGTTAAAAAATGGGCTGAATTACTTATTCCTGTGACATCCGATATCAAAATATCTTGGAATGGAGCAACAAAAAATGTACAAGAAAAAATTATGATCGGAACTAAATGGCAAAAAGTATTAAATAATATAAAAAATTTTATTTTTATTAGAAATGAATATGCAAAAAAAGAAAAAAAATATTGTAATATTACTTTACAAGTTACTTTTCTTGAAAATAACTTGAAAGAATTACCTGAAATAATAAAATTAGGTATCGATCTTGGTGTTGATCGTATTAAAGGTCATCATTTATGGGCACATTTTGAAGAAATAAAATTATTATCAATGAGACGCAGTGAAGATTCCATTAGCAGATGGAATCAAGCCGTTCTTAAAGCTAAGAAAGTTGCTACAACCAATCCATTACCCAATGGTAATTTTATTAATTTAGTAAATATTGATTTACTAGATTATTCAGCTAAAAATGATTTATCTACTGGAGGTATATGTCCTTTTTTGGGAAAAGAAGCTTGGGTAGCTACTGATGGTCAGTTTAATCCTTGTTGTGCTCCTGATAATGAAAGACGTCAATTAGGTTATTTTGGTAATTTAAAAAACAAAACTCTTACCCATATTTGGAAAAGTCATGAATATCAAAATCTCAAGAAAAATTATATGGAATATGATGTATGTAAAAAATGCAATATGAGAAAACATAATTAAATTGTTTAAACATAAAATAAGGAAATTTTTATGAATAAAATTAATTGGCAAAATACTGTTATTTCTCCATGTGAAACTTTTCACCTATTTAAAAATACTCCTATTTATTTATCTCGTTTTGATAAAGTTATGAAATATCATGCACCAGGTGTAGCTGCTGTGAAAGATTCATCAGGTGCTTATCATATTGATATCAATGGATCACCTAGTTATACTAATCGTTTTTTAGAAACATATGGATTTTATGAAAAAGTAGCTGCGGTTAAAGATACAAAAGGTTGGTTTCATATTAATTTAAACGGGAAAGAATTATATAATACACGTTATTTATGGTGTGGTAATTTTCAAGAAAGTTTATGTGTAGTAATGGATAAAAATTATAATTATTTTCACATTAATTTTGATGGAAAAAAAAATTACAAAGAAGTATATAATTATGTTGGTGATTTCAAAGATGGAATTGCTGTTATTTGTAATAAAGATGGCCTTCATACTCATATTGATCGAAACGGAAAATTTATTCATAAAAATTGGTTTTTGGGATTAGATATTTTTCATAAAGGAGAAGCCAGAGCAAAAGATGAAAAAGGTTGGCATCATATAAATAAATTAGGTCAATCGCTTTATCAGGAAAGATATCTTAGAGTAGAAGCATTTTATAATAATGTAGCGCATGTAGAAGATTTTTCTGGCGAATTATTAACTATAGATATTAATGGAAAAAAAATTATTCAATTAAAACCTCCATCGCAAAAAATATGGCAAAAAATTTCAGATAAAATGGTAAGCTTTTGGCAAACAGAAACAATTTATATCGCTACTAAATTAAAAGTTTTAGATGGTTTACCTGGAAAAACTGAAGACATAGCAAAAAAAATAAAATTACCTTCTAAACATTTAGAAAAATTACTAAGAGCTTTATGGGAACTAGATTTTGTTAAAAATCAATCAGGATATTGGGAATTAACAGAAAATGGAAAAATAATTGTTCCTCACAAAAATAATTTCTTATCTTCTGCTGCAATTATGTGGTCAGATGTACATAAAATATCTTGGAAAAATTTAATTAATATTATTTATAAAGGCAAAGATAAAAAACATACTTTATTTAAAATCAAGGCATCAAATAAAAAAAGAAAAACATATCATCATGCAATTGATGGATATGCAATGAAAGATTTTTCTTTTTTGTTATCTTTTATTAATTGGAAAAAATATAAAAAAATTATTGGAATAGGGAGAAGTGCAAAAATATTAATAGAAGAAGCATTAATAAAACATAAACACTTGGAAGGATTATTATTAGGGGAAGATTATATTTTTAAACCTATTTCCATTCATTCTTCTATTAAATCTAGATATCATCTACAAAAACATGTATTATATAAACCATGGCCAGAAATGGCTGATGTTATTTTATTTCCAAGAGTTTTACATTATTGGCCAGATAATTTGGTAGTATCAATATTACAAGAAGCATGCAACGCTTTGTTATTTAATGGAAAAATCTATTTAATAGAAATGTTTATTGATAAAAATACTTCACAAGGTGCTTTGCTTGATTTAAATATTTTGGCAGAAAGTGGTGGGAAATTAAGAACATTTAATCAATGGAAAAATTTATTAAAACATTCCTCTCTTTCAATTATTCAACATGTAAAAAATACTGATTTAATAAATCTTTTGGTATTAAAAAAAACAGAATAAAGATATCATGATGAAATCAAAAAGAAAAACTTTTGAAAAAACAGGTATAATCGTATTAAATCAAATAATACCCCAAGAGTTAATTTTTTTTATTAATAAAAAAATTACTTTTTCTATAGAAAGTTATTCAAATGAATTAAATTATGATGTTAAGGATTATTTAAAGGTTGTGAGTAGATGGGCATTTCCTTGTGAAATGATAAAAAATTTTTTAAATTCCATAGAATTACAGTTAATTAATATTGCCAGTGAATTTATAGGAATGTCAGTAAGATTACACAAAATTAATATTATAAGCAAATCTGCTTATTCAGATTTGCCTATACCATGTCATCAAGATATCGCTTATTCACCAAATGATCCATATGAATTTTCTTTATGGTTAGCATTACAAGATGTAAATATTTATGATGGTGTTTTAGAATTTTTACCATATAGTCAAAATGACAAAATTGAACCAGCTATTGATTTTTGGTCTCCTAATTTTATAGATAGGAAACAACAATCAAATGAATGGAAAAAATATTCAATTCAGGTACCGGTAAAAGCTGGAGATGCAATTATTTTTGATTCAAAAATTTGGCATCGCAGCGATAAAAATAGATCCGGAAAATATAGATTTGCATTAGTAACAAGGTGGAGTCGGACTAATCATAAATTATCATTTGAGATTCCAGAAAAGATACCGGCATATTTTGGTATGTGGACATGTTCAAAAATAACACAATCCTTGCTAAAAAAAGGATTAGAAAAATTATTTAGTAAACCTGTCACAAATGATTTAAATCAGATCATTAATCTATGGCAGAAAACATTGATTAGTAGAAAAAAAATACCATTTGATCTCAATATTAATCAAGCACAAAAATCTTTAAAAGAAGTTTTGATTTTAAATTATGCTGCGATACACCACAATGGTGGTGATGCTCAAGGTACAGTATATTCTTATTTATGGAACAATCTTTTAAATCCAATATCTAAATGGTTAAATAGTTAATTTTAAAAATAAAAATATTATTTTTATAACTAATATAAACAAATTTTTTTATAAAAAATATGTCTTATTAAAAATTCATACTTTTTCTAAAAAATTATCTTCATATATAAGAAAATCTCATAAACAAAAATGATGAATTTAAGTAAAGAATTAGCTTTATTTTTAAATCAAGAAGCAGAATGGCGTCATCAAACAATAAATCTAAATGCTTCAGAAAATTATACTAGCCCACTTGTTAAAAATCTTGTGGGGTTACATCCAAGTTATGATTTTTATGATTTTCCACCATCTGGTGGGATTATTTTAGGACCATGGAATTTTTCTGATGCGATTTATCTTGAAAAAATTTCCAAACATATTAACAAATTAAGCAAAAACTTATTATCGTGTCCTATTTTAGATACAAAAGCTAAGGGAGGTCAGGTAACGGAAATAGCTATTTTATCTGCTTTAGCAAAAAGAAATGATAAAGTTTTTTATATAAAAGAAGAGGATGGCGGACATTTTGGTTTAAATTTTATCAGCAAAAAAATTGGTGTTATGCTAATTCCCATTTATTTTAACAACAAAACATACAAAATAGATGTAGAAAATACAATAAAAAAAATACGTAAAGTGTGGAAAAATACTACATCTAGAAAATTAATTATTTTAAGCCAAAGTTTTATTTTGCGTGAACAACCTTTAAAAAATTTAGTAGAAAATATAAAAAATGATTTTCATAATACTATAATTACATATGATATTTCACATATTTTAGGTCTTATCATTGGGAAAAAGTTAAAAAATCCAATCCAAGAAGGTGTAGATATTATACATGGAAGCACACACAAAACCTTTCCAGGACCACAAAAGGGAATTATAGGTTTTCCTATATTTTTGCATAAAAATATAATTAAAAATATACAAGATGCTTTATCTCCTGGTTTACAGTCTAATTGTGGTACATCTGAAGTATTAGCATTAGGAGCTGCTTTAGAAGAAATGAAAACATTTGGAGAAAGTTATGCCCAAACAATATGTGAAAATTCAAAATATTTAGCAAATAAATTATATTCATTAGGTTTAAAAATTCCAGGAAAAAAATTTGGTTTTACAGAAACACATCAAGTATGGATTATAATTGGTACAGAAGAAAAAACATGGCAAGCTTGTTCTAAGTTACATAGAGCTGGGATACGTGTTTACCCGACATATTTACCATTTGTTAAGATCTGGGGATTAAGATTAGGTACAAATGCAATTACTCGTTTAGGTTTTTCAATTAATGATATTGAAACAATTGCTAAATGGATTATAGATGTTTTAGTTAAGAATATAAAACCAGAAAATATTTTTAAAAATGTTCAAAGTTTTATGAAAAATTTTCCTATAAAAAAAGTATCTTTTACTTTTAAAAAAACAAATAAAAAATAGCAAATAAAATATAATTATTGAGTATTGCAAAAAAATGATTGAATAGCAGAACTAACTTTTTTGATATCAATTCGTTTAATACCTTGATGAACAATTGCTCTTATTTTTTTGTTATTTAATGCCAACAAACGAATGCTTTTTTTTATTAAATGATTAACTAACTGATAAGCAGTATATGAAGTATTATATAACTCAAAAATAACAATATTTGTTTCTATATCTTTAGGATTAATTTTAATATTTGGATGATTATGCAATAAAGTAGCTAATAATTTAGCATTTTCATGATCATTTAGTAAACTTTCTATGTTATTTTCTAATGAAAATAAACATCCTGCTGCCATAACTCCTATTTGATGCATTGCCCCACCTTGTTGAAATTTATAATACCATGCATCATCAATAAAATTTTTACTTCCACATAGAACTGCTCCCATTGGTGCCCCTAATCCTTTAGAAAAATCTATCCAAACTGAATCAGTATAGCGACAAAAATCTCTGCAAGGAATTTTTGTTGCTACACTGGCATTAAATAATCGTGCACCATCCATATGAATGGCAATATCATGTTTTAGTGCAAATTTTTTAATATCTTTTAATTTTGATATTGGCCAAATAGCCCCACCACCTAAATTAGTGGTTTGTTCTATAGAAACAACACGTGCTCTGGGGATATTATAACCATTTTTATTACCCATAGCTGCTTTTAATTTTTTTGCACTAAAAATCCCCTTCAGAGACTTAATAGCGATTGGTGTTGCATTTACCAACCCACTGGGTAAGCCTGCTGTCAAATTAGCAGCATGAGCATTTTCGTCAAAGAAAATTCTATCACCTTGGCGATCACACCAAACACGATAAGCAACACCATTACACATAGTACCAGATGGCATAAAAATACCGGCTTCCTTACCTAATAAGTGACATACATTTTCTATTAAACGATTAACTGTAGGATCTTCACCTGCAGCTTCATTGCCCACCTCTGCATTATACATTGCTTTTCTCATTTCTAATGAAGGACCAAAGTTAGTATCACTAAAAAGATCAATTTTCATTTTTATCCCAAATAACTAAATTGTATAAAAATACTCAAATAAAATTTTTACCTATTTAAATACAAAATCATAAACTTTTTGTTAATTTTTATATTCTATTTTAATGAATAGATATATTACATACATTCTTTGAAATTATTGATATATTTATAATACACTTAAATTAAATTTAATATAAAATTATAAAGATAACTATCATCTTTTCTTATTTTAAAAAAATTAAGAAAAATTAATATTTTAATAAAAATATTGTATTAATTTATTATTTCGATTATATTAAATACTAATAAACGTTATTTTTATCTTTTTTTAAAAAATATAATTTTTATTTATTAGTTTATTTTGTAATTTTGTCTTTAAATTCACACAAATCTTCGATAATACAAAATTTACAACGTGCTTTTTTAGCTATACATGTATAACGTCCATGAAAAACAAACCAATCATGAAATTTTTTTTTAAATTCATTTGGTACTAATTTTAGTATTTTTTTTTCAACTTCTAAAACATTTTTACCAATAGCAAAATGTGTTCTGTTACAAACTCGAAAAATATGTCTGTCGACAGCAATTGTATTAAATCCAAAAGCAACATTTAAAATAACATTTGCAGTTTTACGTCCAACACCAGGTAATGCTTCTAGTGCTTTTCTATTTTTAGGTACTATTCCTTTATGTTTATCTATTAATATTTGACATGTTTTTATGATATTTTTAGCTTTTGTATTAAACAAACCAATTGTTTTAATATATTTTTTTATTTGATCAACACCTAATTCCAGCATTTTTTCAACTGTATTGGCAACTAAATATAATTTTGCAGTTGCTTGATTTACACTTATATCAGTGGTTTGCGCTGATAGCAATACAGAAATTAGTAATTCAAAATTTGAATTAAAAACAAGTTCTGTTTTTGGCATTGGATTATTATCACGTAACCTTTCAAGAATAGCTATCCGTTTTTTTTTATTCATAACTTATTGTTTAAACTCCATTTAATAAATAACATTATTTTAAACACTTTTTATTAATATCTAAACAAAAAAATCAATTTTATTTTTATTATTTAATATTTAATTAATATATTTTATATATTATAATTAATTTTTTCTTTAAAAAAAGATTATATAATTTTAAAATAAGTTGTATTTAATTTTAATTATTATTTAATAAAAATTAAAATTTTTTATATATTTATATATTTTTAATTTACTAAAATAATTAAATTTTTAAATTAAAAAATAACAAAAAACAATCAATATTTTTTTCTTTTTTATAACTTAATTATTTTATTTAAATTTTATATAATAATAATTTTTATAACTAAATTATCATTAAATAATAATTAATTTTATTATTAATATCAAGAATAAATATATTTTAAAAATTTCAAAATATATATTTTTTATAAAAATATATATTAAATAAATTATTATAAATTCTACAATTAAAAATATTTATAGTAACATTTTTTATATTTATATATTATTTAATAATTATTATTAATACGATAATTATTTATATTTTTTTAACTCTTTTAAAAAAAATATTTTAATATATAATAAATATTAAACATTAATATCTTATAATTTAAATATAAATAATTTATTATACATATTTACATAAATACAGTAAAACATAATGAATCTAATATTAGTTATATTTTTTTATTAAATAAATTTATATATAAAATTATTTTAATACTTATATTTGTTTATCAAAAAAGAATAAAAATTAATTTTTTATATCAATATTTTAATATTTAAATCAATAATTTATATTATAAAAAATAAATTTTATGATAACAAAACATAAAATCTCTTATAATAATATGTTTCAATTTATTTATGTGTATTATAATATTTTAAAAATCAACAAATATATATTTTAAAAAATAAAAAATTATTTTTTTAATAAAATTACCATATTTAATTAAAAATTAAAAATTAAAAAACTTGTAATTATTTTATAGAAAATATTATAATTTTAAACAGATAAAAATCTGTCATATAAAATAGATTCACAAGATAAATTATTAACATATAAAAAGTTTTTTATTTTTTATGAAATATAAAAAATAAAAGAAGATTTTATGAAAAATTGCTAACAAAAAATAATCAATCTATGCAATTTTTTTAAAAAATAAATGATAAAAAAAAAGATATTTTCTGCACTATGAATATATTATTTATATTATAAAAAATATAAACATAGTAATACTGAAGCTATAAGACATTTAAACTAAAAAATTACATGAATAAAATTTTGTATAAAAATTACAAAATATTATTCAATTAATTATATTTTTTGATATTTATCATAAAAATATATACAAAATTATAATTTAAATTTACTTTTAAAATATGTTTTATAACATTTAAAATTAAATCACGATCTGTACACTGTATGCCATATACAATGTAAAATACAATAATAAATTATGAGCGTAAAATGCATGAAAAAATAAAATTCTCATTATTTTTACTTCACCCTCGTTACTGGTTAACCTGGATGGGATTAGTAGTGCTTTTTTTCTTGGTTCAACTCCCCTATCCAATACTAATTAAAGTTGGTTTTACTATTGGTAAATTATCTAAATTTTTTTTAAAACGTAGAGAGAAAATTACTCGTCGTAATATAGAATTATGTTTTCCATTTATGTCATTAGAAAAAAAGAAAAAATTAGTCAAAGATACATTTTCTTCATTAGGGATGGCACTAGTTGAAACCGGGATAGCATGGTTTTGGTCTGATAACCGTATAAAAACACTATTTTCTGTTAAAGGCATTTCTAATCTACAAAAAGCAATTTCTCAAAATAAAGGCGTAATGGTTATTGGTGTCCATTTCATGTCACTTGAATTAGGTGGTAGAATTACAGGTTTATGTCAGCCAATGATGGCTATGTATCGTCCACATAACAATAGTGTAATAGAATGGATTCAAACAAAATGTCGGATGCGCTCTAACAAAGCCATGATTAAAAAAAAACATTTAAGAATTATGATAAAAGCATTAAAAAATGGTGAAATTGTTTGGTTTGCTCCAGATCAAGATTATGGCCCTAATGGCAGTGTATTTGCTCCATTGTTTGGAGTTAAACAAGCTGCAACAACAAATGGTACATTTGTTGTTGCAAAATTGGCTCAACCAGTGATACTGACAATAGTTCTTATAAGAAATAAAAAAAATGATGGATATCATTTAATTATAGGATCAGCATTAACAGATTATCCCAAAAAAGATAAAATTGCAGCAGCTACTTATATGAACAAAATACTAGAACATGAAATATTACGAGCACCCGAACAATATCTTTGGTTACACCGTCGATTTAAAACCCGTCCAGAAGATGAAAATCCCCTTTACTAATAAATCTGCATCATCAAATTTTTGTATTTTCAAAAATTAATTTATAAAAAAATAGTTTATAAAATTAAAAAAATCTCTTAATAGTTATAAAAAACATAATAAATGGTATTTATTATACTTTTTAAAAAAACATGTAATAAAAAAATAAAAATATTTACTAGTATTTAGTATTTTTATTAAAAAATAGATAAACATGATTGATATTAAAAATTAATGTTTTTCTTTGTTTAAATATTAAATTAAATATAAAAAATATTAATACAATTATAATTTATTGTAAATTAATATTTTACTTATAAAAAATAAAATTGATTTTTTTTAATAAATTTTATTAAAATAAAAAATATCTATTTAAAATAAATAAAACTTATTTATTAATATTTTAATTGCAAGTATACAAAAATTATTTTAAATCTTAATATAAAAATATTTAAAAATATTTAATTATTTGATATTTTATTTTTAAATAATAAAAATTTTAAAATCAATATCCTGTAATATATTAAATACTAAAATACTTTTTAAGTAAAATCAAATGAAAATTTATTTTTTTATTTTTCTAGATATTATTTTATAAAATTTTGGATATTTATAGATTTATTAAATATCATCTTTTTTTAAAATTAATATAAAAATTGCTGTATTTTTTTTACTTAATAAACAAAAATATATATCTAATAATTATCATATTCATAACTAATTCTAACTTTTACAACTCTTCGTTTTATTCGTTTGATAACTTCCATATTAATTTTTATGAATTCAGTTTTTTCTATTATTTTTTTTGCAGATCTTTTAAAATATTGATTATTTATATTTTTATAAAATTTATAATAACCAGATTTATTCATACCTAAATCTTCTTTTAATTGTTGCAAATAAATGTCAAAATATTGCATTTTTCCAGCACTGATTTTTTCTCTAAGGTATTGATAAATACGAATCGCATTCGTATCACTTAATCTAACTGCTGAAAGCAATATTTGTGTTGTAAAATCTTTTTCTAATCTACATATATAAGGTTCCATTTGCCTAGAAAATGCAACATCAATATAACCATTACCATCCATATAATCACAATACTCAGTTACATTCAACATTCGAATACCGCCTTCTAATTTTTTCCAAGGTATTAATGGTTCTCCTACTCTTGGTATGGGAGGGAGAAGTTCCTCTCTAGGAATTGCAATTACTTGATGTTGTAATTGTTTAGCAGCTTTCTTTAATTGTTGATAAGCAGTTGATTTATCAACTCCACAAAGTTCAGAATAATCGGAAGCGTAAACACGGAATACAGTACCTCTTTCCATTATTTTTTTTTGATCTAATCTGGCTATAGTTAAAAATAATACTCTTCTTGAACTTAAAGGCATATCTGCAAGAGTCTCATTAAGACCATTTCTGTGTCTTACTTTTGTTTTTTTACTTACTCTCATATAACTAAATTTACTTATTATCTTTTAATAAAAAAATCACTTTATACCAACAAATAAATAGATTCAAATTTTAAAAAAAAATATTAATAAATGTTAAAAATATGTTCATAACTGAATGCTTTTCACGGGGTAGCTGAATGCTTTTCACGGGGTAGCTGAATGCTTT